>NZ_JAXDEO010000206.1:0-386 GCF_035064975.1 Pseudomonas sp. YuFO20 | reverse complement strand
TGTTCTCCGCGCCGGAAGCCAAGGCGGTCGGACGCGTCGTCGCCGTCGTCGGCGCCAAGGGCGGCGTCGGCGCCTCGACGATCGCGCACAATGTCGCCTGGGCGATCGCCCGCGATCTGGCGCTCGATTCGGTGGTCGCCGATCTCGACCTTGCGTTCGGCACCGCCGGCCTCAACTACAACCAGGATCCGGCGCAGGGCATCGCGGATGCCGTCTTCTCCCCGGACAGCGTCGATACCGCCTTCGTCGACCGCCTGCTGTCGAAATGCACCGACCATCTGAGCCTGCTGGCGGCGCCGGCCACGCTCGACAAGGTCTACGATTTCGGCGCCGAAGCGTTCGATGCGATCTTCGATACGCTGCGCACCACGATGCCCTGCATCGTG
>NZ_JAXDEO010000205.1:0-388 GCF_035064975.1 Pseudomonas sp. YuFO20 | reverse complement strand
GGCGCGCGCACCGGCCGGAGGACCGGCTTAGCCGATCTTGGCTTCGTAATCAGCAGCCGACATCAGGGCGTTCACGTCGTCGGCGTTGGCCGGCTTGATCTTGAACAGCCAAGCGTCGTAGGCGCCTGCGTTCACGGATTCCGGCGCGCCCGCCGCATCTGCGTTGTTGGCGACGATCTCGCCGGCCACCGGGGCGAAGATGTCGGAAGCGGCCTTGACAGACTCCACCACGGCAATCGCTTCGTCCTTGGCGACGGCGCGGCCGGCTTCCGGCAGCTCCAGGAAGACGATGTCGCCGAGCTGTTCCTGCGCGAAGTCGGTAATGCCGATGGTCAGCGTGCCGTCGGCTTCAACGCGGATCCACTCGTCGTGTTCGGTGTACTTCAGA
>NZ_JAXDEO010000204.1:0-396 GCF_035064975.1 Pseudomonas sp. YuFO20 | reverse complement strand
AGTCACAACGTCAGCTATGTCGTCACCGAGCTGGATGACATCTGGGTGCGCGATTTCGGCGCCAATTTCGTCGTCAACGGCGCCGGCGAACTCGGAGCGGTGGATTTCAACTTCAACGGCTGGGGCAATAAACAGCGGCATGCCAGGGATGCGCGCCTGGCGGCGTTTGCCGCCAACCGCTACGGCGCTGTTCAACTGCGCCGCAGCGCATTGGTGGGTGAAGGCGGCGGTATCGAAGTGGACGGGCACGGCACCGGCATCATGACCGAGAGCAGCTGGGTGAATGCGAACCGCAATCCGGGCTGGAGCCGGGAACGGGTGGAGCAGGAGCTGAAAGCGATGCTCGGCCTGCGCACAATAATCTGGCTGCCGGGCATTAAAGGCCGGGACATCACC
>NZ_JAXDEO010000203.1:0-396 GCF_035064975.1 Pseudomonas sp. YuFO20 | reverse complement strand
AAGCCAGCTCCTACAGGTTTGGCGGTGATCTCGATTATTTGTAGGAGCCGGCTTGCTGGCGATGGCGTCGGTGAGATCGGTGCAGGGCTTTAGGGCCGATCGCTGGCAAGCCAGCTCCTACAGGTTTGGCGGTGATCTCGATTATTTGTAGGAGCCGGCTTGCTGGCGATGGCGTCGGTGAGGTCGGCGCTTGGTTTGAGGGCCTATCGCTGGCAAGCCAGCTGCTACAGGTTTGGCGGTGAACTCGATTCTTTGTAGGAGCCGGCTTGCTGGCGATGGCGTCGGTGAGGTCGGTGCAGGGCTTTAGGGCCGATCGCTGGCAAGCCAGCTCCTACAGGTTTGGCGGTGATCTCGATTATTTGTAGGAGCCGGCTTGCTGGCGATGGCGTCGGTGAG
>NZ_JAXDEO010000202.1:0-397 GCF_035064975.1 Pseudomonas sp. YuFO20 | reverse complement strand
ATCGTGAATGTCGCCTTCGAAGAGGGGCGTTTTCGGGAAATTAAATCGGTAAGTCTCGCATGAGAACCTATCCCATTCGACTGCGACTTTTACGTCGAACCCCGCCAGCTCAATCCCTTCACAGAACCCGCCGCAGCCTGAAAACAACGATACAGCCGTCAAGCTCAAATTCGCCTCCTTGGACCGGCGGGATCATGGGTCTATGAGTCCCAAATATGAGCCAACGCACGGTTGAGCGAATCTTGAACAATTCAGGTACGGCTTGCAAGAGAATTCCGAAAATGCCTGAAAATGCGTGTTTATAGGGGTGATCTGACAAGTCGGCTGTGGCGTCAAAAACTGATCGATGCAATTCAGCATGGAGTCATGATGGGACTTATAGTCAGTGGAAGTGTGG
>NZ_JAXDEO010000201.1:0-400 GCF_035064975.1 Pseudomonas sp. YuFO20 | reverse complement strand
AAGTCCGTTTTATGGGCTATCACTGTCGTTCACGATGGTGAGACGTGAGGCCGCCCAAGAATGGTCCAAGAATGCCCGCAACGCCGCTGATTGCCTACGCGCATGTCGGCAAGAGTTTTGACGATGGACGCGTGGTGGCGGTCGACGACGTCTCGCTTGACGTGGCCGAGGGTGAATTCCTGGCTGTTGTCGGCGGCTCGGGCTCCGGCAAGACGACGCTGCTCAGGCTGGCCAACCGCCTGATCGAAGCCGACCGCGGCAGGATCGCGGTCGAGGGTGAGGATGTCAGCCGCATCGACCCGATCCTGCTGCGGCGCCGCATCGGCTATGTCTTCCAGAGCGGCGGGCTGTTTCCGCACCTTTCCGTCGCCGGCAATATCGGCATCACGCCGAAGCTGCT
>NZ_JAXDEO010000200.1:0-400 GCF_035064975.1 Pseudomonas sp. YuFO20 | reverse complement strand
GCACCGCCTGCTTCCTGAACGGATTGCATACCTGGTGTATCGCGATAGGCGTGGTGATCGACGGCGAGCCGACGATAGGCGTGGTCTACGATCCCAACCACCGCGAGATGTTCCGCGCCTGTCGCGGCGGCGGCGCCTTTCTCAATGGGGAGCCGATCGCTGTGCATGCCGGGCGCAGCGTCGCGGATGGCGTGATGGGCGTCGGGATTTCCCCGCGCGCCTCGGCGGCGGAATTCAGCGGTTTTCTCTGTCGCCTGCTGCAGGCGGGAGGGATGTTTGTGCGCAGCGGCTCCGGCGCGTTGATGACCGCCCAGGTGGCCGCCGGACGGCTGCTGGGCTATTACGAACCGCATATGAACGCCTGGGACAGCCTGCCTGGGTGGGTGCTGACGCGCGAAGC
>NZ_JAXDEO010000199.1:0-401 GCF_035064975.1 Pseudomonas sp. YuFO20 | reverse complement strand
GGCATGGGCCAACGCAATGATATCGGTGATGTAAAACTCGCCCTGTGCGTTGTCGTTATTCAACATCCCCAGCCAGCGCTTCAGATCGCGCCCGTTCGCCACCAGGATGCCGGTATTGATCTCGTTGATCTGGCGCTGCGCCTCGCTGGCATCCTTGTGTTCGACGATGCCCACCACGTTGCCCTGCTCGCGCACGATGCGGCCGTAGCCGCTCGGATCGTCCAGCTTGACCGTCAGCAGACCGATACCGCCCTGCGGTTTGGCCGCCAGCAGGCGTTGCAGCGTATCCACGGAGATCAACGGCACGTCGCCGTACAGCATCAGCACGTCTTCATCGTCGGCAAAGTGCGGCGCGGCCTGCTGCATTGCATGGCCGGTACCCAATTGCTCGGCCTGCAGCA
>NZ_JAXDEO010000198.1:0-403 GCF_035064975.1 Pseudomonas sp. YuFO20 | reverse complement strand
CCGGCGACGGTCGGTTTTGCCGCAACCAGCGCCACGTCATCTCCTCCGAGCGAGCCATAGACATACGGCTCCTGCTTGTTGCCGGTGGCCTTGAGCACGTCGTCGCGAACGAATCGGAAGGCCTTGCCAAGGTCGAGGCCGGGAGTCGGGAGGCGTTCGACCAGCGCTGTGGCAAACGGGCTGTTCTTTGCATCACCATCGGAGGCGGTCGAACCCGCCTTGGCCGCGAAGGCGATCATGGTGTTCGGGCTGGTCGGTTCGACCTTGGCGAGGCCGCGGCCGATGGCGCGGGCAGCGATCGTGCGCTTCATCGTCTTGGCGAAAGGATTGTCCCGGCAGGCATCGAGGATGACGAGGCGCAGTTGCTTGGCCGGCTCGATCGCAAACAGCACCCGGTCGAGTG